>NZ_JBLWFR010000041.1:0-919 GCF_048799745.1 Noviherbaspirillum sp. ST9
ATGGTGTAAATCAAAATCAAAATCAAAATTATTAAATATAATAATAATGTGACCAGGCAACCTTAGCGGCCCTTACTTTACCTTTTGAGTTATAGAAATATTTGAAATTTAGTTCCTTGTGAATTTCATCAAATTTAAAAGTGTGCTTTTAATAATTCCCATATTCATTTTAACTGGATTTTCCCTAAAGATGATATGATAAAAAGACGACCAGAAAATCAGTGCATCACTGGTTAAGAGTTTAGTAGTAGGGCCAATCAGAGAATTACAACCAGAAGTCGGTATTATTACTTCTGCCAAATCTAGATTAACCGCTTCACAGGCTGATAGAAAAATACGTTTGCCTTCTAGCCTGCCTCTCATCATATCTGCGAGGCCAGCAAATGAGATTTCTCCGAAAGTGGTTGAAATCGCGTTCTTATTGCCATGACACGAGATATGCAGATACCGATATTCCGAATCACAAAAATCCTCAAAGAAATGTTCAAGCTCTTGTGAAGTTCTGATGTATTTATACATGGGTTGCTTTCCCGACAGCTCCAGCATATCGGCGAGCAGTTTTCCTTCGAAACGATTATTTTCTTCATCATCCCAGTCTAAGCTTTCAATAATATAAACATTAGGATTAGTTGAGCTTTTGATTTTACCATATCTAAATACTTTTATCTTCATAACCATTTCAGTCCCCAAGACTTTGAGTTAACAGAGCATACAGACATTTTCAAAACACCGTTTATATTCTTGTTTTTATAATGCTTCTAATTATTAATCACTGTTTTTACTGATTGCTCCATATGCATCATTTTATAATGCTCTTCATGCCCAGTTTTTACAAAAATCTGTTTAAAAACTTCGAAATACCTCTCTATCGTAGCATCTTGTTGTTCTACATATAAATCATCCAGTAGCCCGTGAGATC
>NZ_JBLWFR010000042.1:0-905 GCF_048799745.1 Noviherbaspirillum sp. ST9
TCCTTACTCCGCCAATAGTGCGTATGTTGAGCAGTGTTAGCCTCTTTGCCGTGATAACGGGTTTGACAACTATGATTATCCAATATATAGACCGTATCATGATTAACGATATGATTGGCACCTCGCTGACGGGGATTTATGGGATAACCGCCTTTTTTGGTACGGTGGTAGCAATGCCCTCCAGGATTATGTACAGGATTGGCGGCGTTATTATCGCAGAGAAATGGAAGTCGGGCGATTTAGCGGGAATCTCATCCATTTATAAGAAGAGTTGTTCAAATCAGTTGCTCATAGGTTTATTACTTTTCATCGGGATCTGGGCAAATATTCACAATATACTAAAAATGGTTCCTCCCGAATACGCAGAAGGTAAATACGTGATCTTGTTTGTGAGCCTGAGTGGCTTGATAGAAATGGCAACCGGCATGAATGGAGTAATATTGGCTACTTCGAAGTATTACAAATACGATACTTTCTTTTTTCTGGGGCTGATTGTCGTAACAATTGTCGCAAATTATATTTTTATTCCCGTTTGGGGAATAACAGGAGCTGCAGCAGCAAGCGTGCTTAGTACACTTCTTTTTAACCTATACAGATATCTATTCATCTGGAAGAAATTCGAGATGCAGCCTTTTGACTGGCGCAACCTTTATATTGTCTTGATAGGGTTAACTGTTCTGGCTCTTATCTACTACATGCCAGCTTTGCCTTTAGTGCCAGATATTATTATCCGCTCAGGTGTTATAACCTTAATTTATACGGGAGTTATTTATATGCTGAAGATAGCACCGGAAATGAACGAGACGATCAATAAATTAAAAGAAAGAGTGTCCAGGCGATAATAAAACCAACCACTATATGGCTATTATCAAAATAAGTAGTTAGTTCATTTAGTAATCGACAGA
>NZ_JBLWFR010000043.1:0-890 GCF_048799745.1 Noviherbaspirillum sp. ST9
TTTACAATGAAGAGTAGCCGAGATAATAACCAGGGCACTGTCGATTGTCTGATAATGCAGATTTGCAGTAAACTTTCTGTTCTTCAACCTGCCGCCTTTTAGTATCAGCGACGTGTGATAGGTTTTTTCGAGCTGATCAATAACATAAGGAAGAGGAGAATTTATAAATACAAGCTTCTTATCGGTCCAGGCTTTGTAGTTTGCATTAACATTGGGTGTATCGGCTAGCTTCTTTTCCTTTGCCAGATAACGTCCCTGCATTCCGGCGTTTAGAACTACTTTCCCTTCCTCCTTCTGTTTCACGAATTCAACCGTACCAGATTGAACTACAATATTTACATCATCGCCAGACCTGCTTACATTGAATGCGGTGCCAAGATCTATCGCTTTCACATCACCCAGGTTGAGACTGAACACGTTCGCAGGGTCATGTTTAACATTAAAAAACGCCTCTCCCTTTAAAAGGCTGATACTTCTGTCTTTACTAAATTCTTCGGGGCTGTATTCAACTGTAGTATTATGATTAAGGTCCATAATGGTTCCATCGGGCAAAACCATTTTTTTCTGCTGGTTAACAGACGTGGAAACAGTAATGATTCCGCTGTCGGTACTGTAAAGGTAATAGCAGACGCAAAGAAGAACACATGCGGCAGCAGTGACCGACCATTTGAGAATTGAAGACCTGATAATTAACTTAGAATTGAGCCTCTGCCACGACCTGTCGACGTCTGCTTTCCGGCGGACAGATAACAGATCCGCCATCTGGTCAATTTGACAAAACTCCTGGTAGATATTCTCCCTTGCCGGGGAGGAACTCCTCCACTTTTCCAGTTTTAGTTTGTCTGAGGAACTAATAACACCCTCCAGATCATCAATAATTAAGGTATACA
>NZ_JBLWFR010000044.1:0-881 GCF_048799745.1 Noviherbaspirillum sp. ST9
GCGAAATTGTTTTTTTGATAATTATTTATCTATCGCATCTATGGAAAATGTCAATATTGATGATGGTACAATAGTGGGTGAATGTGTTAAGATATACGATCATAATCATAAGTATTCTGATATGAATGTTCCGTTGAAAGACCAGGGGTACGTTATTTCTCCTGTGAAGATTGGTAAACGTTGTTGGATTGGATCTAATGTGGTTATATTAAAAGGAGTTACAATTGGTGATAATTGTGTCATTGGAGCGGGCTGTGTTATTTATAAGGATGTAGCTGCTAATAGTGTTGTAATTAATAAACAGGCACAAAGCATTACATTAATATGATATACAGGAACGAGAGTCGAGTCGTTAGAAAGTTTTTTAAATGGAATTAGCATAACTCAATCATACCGGGTTAAGTAGGCAAATCACTTTGTATACCCTTTTTTTAGTTGCCGTATAAGGTTTTTATATGTGTGGTGATTTTATATGTATTGCTTATCAATAATAGTTAACATATTAGACATAAATGAAGCAAGAAAGAAATAAAATAGTGTTTTTAACGCAGTCGCTTGGAGGTGTTGAAACTTATATAAGAGAAATTGTGTTGAATGTTGATAGGTCTAAATTCGAACTTATTATTGTATCTCCCTTTGGCGAGTCTATAAATGATTTGTGTGAAAATCAAAATATCAAGCACTATAATCTCAAAATGGCAAGAGGCTTCAATCCGCTTTTAGATATAAAGACTATTTGGCAATTCTGTCAAATTATTAAACGAGAAAGGCCTGCATTGTTGCATGTTCACAGCTCTAAAGGTGGCTTTCTAGGCAGGATAGCGGGGAGATTGTGCCGAGTTAGAAGTGTGTTTACTCCGCACGGGCTTTCATATCTTTCG
>NZ_JBLWFR010000020.1:0-2086 GCF_048799745.1 Noviherbaspirillum sp. ST9
GGCGAGCAGGGACGCGGCTTCGCCGTGGTGGCGGCGGAAGTGCGCAACCTGGCGCAACGTTCCGCCGGTGCGGCCAAGGAAATCAAGGAGCTGATCAGCGACTCGGTCGAGAAGGTCGATGCGGGCAGCAAGCTGGTGGACGAGGCGGGCAAGACGATGGACGAGATCGTGACGTCGGTCAAGCACGTGGCCGACATCATGAGCGAGATCACGGCCGCCAGCCAGGAACAGAGTTCCGGCATCGAAGAGGTCAACCGCGCCATCGCACAGATGGACGAAATGACACAGCAGAATGCCGCGCTGGTCGAACAGGCAGCGGCTGCCGCCGAAAGCATGCAGGAGCAATCGGTCAATCTCGCCCAAGCCGTCGGCGTATTCAAGCTCGGCGCATCGTCGGTGCAAATGGCTCCAGTCGTGGCCGTGTCCAAGCCAGCGGTTGAAAAAAAGGCTGCGGTATCGCGACCCGCGACATCGCGATCGCAGGTTGTCGCGGTCAAGCCGCCTTCAGTCCCGGTGGCTCGTAAGGGCGGAAGCAGCGATGAATGGGAAGAGTTCTAGGGCTGCGGTGGCAGCAAAATGCTAACGGTCTTATCGTGCATCAATAGTTCTTGCCACAATTTGGCGCATCTCGACGTTCAAGTCTTGGATTGCCGCGTTGCTTCGGAGTAATATGTTCGAGTAACTGCATAGCAGCAGATAAACCCATAAGACCGGTCGCTTTCCAGAGGTTGGCCGGTCGTTGTAAAAGCGGATTGAGTCGGGAGAATCATATGAATTTGCGCAGCTTGAAAATTGGCGCGCGACTTGGCGTCGGTTTCGGAATCATCCTTGCGATCCTTGCATTGATGGTCATCCTCGGGAATGCACTCACTACCCGGAACAAGCAACGACTGATCGAAGGGCTGGAACTCTCCAACACCAAAGGGGCGCTTGCGGGCACCATGAAGAGTTCCTTGCTGGAAGGCGGTGTCGCCATGCGCAACATCGGCCTGCAATCCGATGTCGGCGCCATGCAGAAGGAAGAAACGCGCGTCAAGGAACAAAACAAGCGCTATGCCGAGGCCCGCGACAAGCTCACGGCACTTGGCCTGACGGACGCGGAGAAAAAGGTCGTCGCAGAGATCTCGCGTCTCGACCAGGAGATTGCTGCACCGTTCAAGGAGGCGATCGGACAGGCGCTCGCATTTAACAGCGAGGGCGCCGCGAAAGTCATCGCCAGCCGCATTGACCCGCTGAACCATCAGGCCGTTGCTGAAATGGACAAACTGGTGGCGCTTCAGCAGGCCGCTTCGAAGGAAGTCCTGGAGGGCTCCCTGTCGGACGACAGCCGCCTGATGGTTTTGCTGTATGTTCTCGGCGTCGTTGCACTTGCCATCGGCGGCGTGTTCGCCTGGGTGATCACGCACAGCATTACCGGGCCGCTGAATGAAGCTGTCGCCGTTGCCAGCCGTGTCGCAACGGGCGACCTGTCATCCAGGATCGAGGACAGGAGCCGGGATGAAATCGGCCAGCTGTTGGATGCGCTGCGCCAGATGAACAACAGCCTTTCCGAAATCGTTGGCAATGTCCGGTCGGGTACGGAAAATATCAGTGTCGCCTCGGGCGAGATCGCACAGGGCAATGCAGACCTGTCGGCGCGTACGGAATCGCAGGCAAGCTCGCTCGAAGAAACGGCATCGTCGATGGAGGAACTGACGTCGACGGTGAAACAGAACGCGGAAAATGCGCGCCAGGCCAACCAGCTGGTCGTCTCGGCATCGGACGTCGCCATGCGGGGCGGCAATGTGGTGGGGCAGGTGGTGGAGACGATGGGCTCGATCAAGGAGAGCTCGCGCAAGATCGTGGACATCATTGGCGTAATCGACGGTATCGCCTTCCAGACCAACATCCTGGCGCTCAATGCAGCGGTGGAAGCGGCGCGCGCTGGCGAGCAGGGACGCGGCTTCGCCGTGGTGGCGGCGGAAGTGCGCAACCTGGCGCAACGTTCCGCCGGTGCGGCCAAGGAAATCAAGGAGCTGATCAGCGACTCGGTCGAGAAGGTCGATGCGGGCAGCAAGCTGGTGGACGAGGCGGGCAAGACGATGGA
>NZ_JBLWFR010000045.1:0-871 GCF_048799745.1 Noviherbaspirillum sp. ST9
TGATTATTATCGCTGTCCAGCCATTTATAATTTGTTGCACCTGTAACCAATAACCCTGAGATACGTCCGTTTGCCCCATTACAACTTGCTTTTTGTATCACCACATTTGTGTTGTTTATTTCGATTCCATTAATTTCATTAACAATAATAGGCTGAGATTGTAAAGCAGGACAGGAACTATCATCGCTTACTTCAAGTGTATATTGCCCCGCAGGAACATTTTGCAGATCGTTTTGCATTCCCACTGTTACTCCGTCAGCATTTCGCCATATGTAAGTGATAGTGCCTGTTCCGGCCACTTTAATATTTTCTATAGATCCGGTTGAGGCGTCACAATAGCTACCGGTAATTGCAAGACCAGTCTGATCTATAGAAGGGCCCGATTGATTCGCCAACACAATCGGCCCATAGCTAGTTGAACACCCCCCTGAATTAGTAACAATAAACGTATACTCTCCTGGTGGTACATTATTAAGATCGGATGTTCCAGTAGTAATTACGGTGTTGGATTTATCTATCCATTTTGTCTCTAATACATCGTAAACCGTATTTGCACCTATCAACCCTTTTATACTTCCGTTATTTAACCCGCAAGACGGCCGTATTATCTGAAGGAGTTGATCGTGAATTATGGGTACGCTATTCTCAAGTTTAATATTCTGGCTTCTTGTATAACAATTGCCGTTGCTGGCTTTTGCATAGTATGTGCCTGGCCCCAGGTTTTTAATTTCGCTTCCTTCGCCTACTTTCTGATTTTGATCATTAAACCACTCTACCTTAAGCACATGCATTAAATTAAGTAATTTTATCGATCCATTATTCTCCCCACATACTGGGTTTATATGTATATCAGAATGACTGTATTTTTCAA
>NZ_JBLWFR010000046.1:0-864 GCF_048799745.1 Noviherbaspirillum sp. ST9
TATGGCACCATGAGAAATGTGTACATGTGGAAAAGCTCGCTGGTACCCGATCCGCGGATGATCACCAAACTGGGATACTACAATGGACAGGGATATCCTATTTCCAGGAATTTAATTATCGGGCTGAACATCAATATTTAATCCAGACAAACATGAAAGTAAGAAGTATAATTTTCATAGCGATCACAAGCGTGATGCTCAGTGCCTGCGATGATTTCTTATCCCCCGAGCAGGTAGACCTTGTCTATAACGAGGTGTTCTGGGCAAGTGAAAAGGATGCCGAACAGGCACTTTTAGGGGGCTACTCCTTATACCGGGGTCTCATGGTCGGAGGACAGATGTACGAAAGAGGCGACGTAACTACCGGGTATTTCAACCGGGGATGGAATGGAGGTTCGAGTGAAGCGTTTTATCACTTTCCCAACTTCAGCAATGTAAACGGCACTCAGAAGTCGTGGGGCGCCTTGCAATCTTATGCCGATTGGGGCGGGTATTATAAGGTTATTGCACAGCTCAATATGGTCATTCGTCATGTGAGCGAAATGAAAGATGATCTGTTCAGTGGCGACAAAAAAAATCAGATCCTTGGGGAGGCCTACTTCCTTCGCGCGCTGATATATTATCACCTTGCAACAATCTGGGGTGCGGTACCTGTCACACTCGACGCTATCGAGAATTCCGATCAGGTGATTGACGGCGAAAGTGTACCGGTTTATAAGGGCAGATCAACAGAAACAGAGGTGATGGACCAGGTACTTGCCGATATCGGAGAGGCAGTCGGGCGGCTCCCGTTTGGAACCCCGGGTTCTGCCGGATGGGGAATCAGAGCCAATAGGGGAAGTGCACTCGCCTTATCAGGCTATG
>NZ_JBLWFR010000047.1:0-863 GCF_048799745.1 Noviherbaspirillum sp. ST9
TCCCTGGTTTTGCTTGATCTCTTTTGTTACGTCTATAGTGGATTGCGGGATAGGGAAAATCCTCAGGTTTGGTGAAGAAGCCGGTTTTGCCGTGTAAGGCAGGTCGAACTTGCCAAAACGGATCATTTGCTGACGCCTGTACATCTCCCAATACATCTCGTAACCGATTTCCTTGTAAAGAATTGCTTCATCAATTGAATTGATGGCTGTTCCCGCAGCATTTCCGTAGAGCGCTTCTCTTTTTCTTGAAGTCCGCAGTCTGTTAATATCTGCTAAAGCCTGGGCCGTCATTCCTTTGCGAAGATAGGCCTCTGCTCTCATCGTGTAGATGCCTCCGAGACGGAAAAGGGGAATGTCAACTTTGCTCGGGCCGTTTCCGGCTTCCGGATCATACTCGAACTTAAAGACCCTGACACCCCTGTTAATCTGATTTTGAGCGAATATAGCCTGTGATGGGTTATCGAAGTTTAACTCAGGGGTGAAGTCCATACGTGTTTCAGTGCTCTTTTCCATATAAAGAGCAGACACTTTGATTCTGCCGTCAGCAGTCATTTCATATTTTCCGCCTGATGTAAGCTTCGGCCCGTACTGGGGCCCAACCATTATTCCCCGGTTAAAATGAAACCATGGCTGTCCGCCACTGTTGGGGACAATATCTGACGCCGGAACGCTTCCTTCGGAGTCGTTCATAAACCATGTGCCGTCACTGTACTGGTATTTTCTGGAAAACCTGGGATCGTCATGATTCCCATTCCAGGAGGCGTAGAATTCAGGAGTGGTACATGCTCCGTTTGTGCCCCTGGTTACCGGCGAAGGTCTTTGATTCCGTTCCACACACATATACCCAAAGTCGTTGTCGCCAT
>NZ_JBLWFR010000021.1:0-1905 GCF_048799745.1 Noviherbaspirillum sp. ST9
ACCGCCTGCTGGTGTTCGCCCGCAAGCCCGCTCCTGTCCAGGCTTCCTGGCTCGGCTTCGGCTACACCACCGGCCTGGACACGATGGATTACCTGATCGGCGATGCCGTCTTCACGCCGCCCGGCTGTGAACACCTGTTCAGCGAGAAGATCCATCGCCTCGGCCGCGCTCCCTGGGTCTACCAGCCGCCAGCCGAATCGCCCGAGCCAGGCGACTCGCCTGCCCTGCGCAACGGCCAAGTCACCTTCGCCTGCCTGAGCCGCACCGAGCGCATCAATGCGCGCATGATCGAAGCCTGGGCTCGCATTCTTCAACGCCTGCCCGAGGCACGGTTGCGGCTGGACAGCAGTAATTTCAGCGATGCCGGCATGAGACAAACGGTGGAGACGCAGTTCACGGCGCATGGCGTGCCGGCACATCAGCTGCATTTCGCCTTCACCACGCCGGTATGGAACGCGTACCGCGAGGTCGACATCGTGCTGGACTGCTTCCCGCACAACTCCGGCACCACCACTTACGAAGCCCTGTGGATGGGTGTGCCGGTTGTCACCCTGGCCGACCGGCCTTCGGTCGGCCGCCTCGGCGCCAGTATCCTGTCCTGCATCGGCAAGCCCGAATGGATCGCCGGCTCGGTCGACGACTATGTCGAGCGCGCCGTCGCCCTGGCGCAGGACACTTCGCTGCTGGCTCGGGAGCGCGCCTCCCTGCGCCAGACCATGCTCGCCTCCCCGCTCCTGGACCAGGACGGCTTCGCTCGCGACATGGAAACGGCCTACCGGAACATGTGGATCGTTTGGTGTGGCGGAGGATCCCCGGGACACGCGGACTCGAATGATGGAGCAGCATACGATTCCATCGAAGCCGCATTGGATCTCCACCGCACAGGACACCTGCAAGAAGCCGAGGATGCTTACAAGAGGATCTTGCAAGCCTCTCCCGATCACGTGGACGCTTTGCACTCCCTGGGATTGTTACATCATCACCGTGGAGATAATTCCGCTGCGGCATCGCTGATTCGACAGGCGATTGATGTACAGGCGAAGTCCGGGTGCGGCGCCGCGGCCCGCCTGTACAGCAATCTTGGACTCGTACTGGAGGCCGACGGCAAGATTGTCGAGGCGATTACCGCCTTTCGGCAGGCTGTTGAACTTGAGCCGGACGATGTCGAAGCCTGTCTCAATCTGGGAAACGGCCTCCGGAGAAACGGACAGCGTGACGAAGCGACAGAGATCTTTCGTCTCGCCATCGCGAGAAATCCAGGCTATGCAAAGGCGCACAACAATCTGGGCATGGTGCTTCTGGAAGCCGAAAAGAGAACCGAAGCCATCGCTTGTTACGAACAGGCAATCAAACTCGCGCCGGATTATGCGGAAGCATGGCTTAATCTGGGCGTCGCCAACAAGCGATTCCCGGGAAAAGCGGCTGAATGCTATCGAAAGGCCATCGAACTTCGGCCGGAATTTCTCGACGCCCTCAACAATCTGGCGGCAACCTTGATCGAACTGGGCAAGCCGGATGAAGCGCTCGAATACGCCCGTCGCACCCTTGCACTCAATGCTGATCATGCCGAAGCGCATTACAACATCGGCGTCATCTTGCAGTCGCAAGGCAGGCTCGAAGAAGCCATCGTCCATCACCGGCGCGCGATCGAGCTGAAGCCGGACTACGCCGACGCGTACAGCATCCTGGGCATCAATCTTCAAAGCATGGGAAGGATGGACGAGGCAATTGCCTGCTACGAGCAGGCGTTGCGATTCAACCCGGAACATCTGAACGCACAGAGCAACCTGCTGTTCTGCGTCAATTACCATCCGACGCTGACCGCCGAAGAAGTCTATGCAAGGTACCGCGAATGGAATGCGCGCTGCGCCGCAAGGTTCGCCGCCGATATCCCGCCGTTTGCGA
>NZ_JBLWFR010000048.1:0-846 GCF_048799745.1 Noviherbaspirillum sp. ST9
ACGAACTCCCAATTGGGTATGCGATATATAATCCAAATACGTATGCAGCATGGAATAATGACGACAATACTCATTTTTGGCTGATTGTCCTTGTATTTTTTATCGTTTATATTATTAGTGCCATTTTACTGGAATCCCTGTTCAAACCGATTGCTGTTGTATTGATCATCCCATTTTCTTTTTTAGGCGTTTTCTTGATTTTTCACATTCTAGGTCTCGGTCTTGATAAAGGAGGATATGCAGCACTGCTAATGGTTAGTGCGCTTGTGACAAATTCAGCGTTATATGTTGTTAATGATCTTAACATCTTTAATAGTCAAAAAAAGCTTCTTCCAATTAATCTATATGTTCGGGCTTTCCTCGCTAAGGCTACGCCAATCATTATTACAACAATTTCGGCCGTTTTAAGCCTTCTGCCTTTCATGATTAGCGGGGAGGATCAGGGTTTCTGGTTTACGTTGTCAGCTGGAACAATCGGAGGGCTATTGTTTTCGCTATTAGGAACTTGGCTTTTACTTCCTTTACTGTTAATCCCCAATGTGAAAATTAAAGAAGAACATATTCGAAAAGGAGGGGAGCACTATGGTTGAGTTTTTAGTTCATCGGCCTATTGCTGTTGTTATTTCCTTTTTCGCTTTAATGCTGTTGGGAATAGTCGCTTGGTGTAAACTCCCTGCCTCATTAATACCCAATGCAGATATTCCGCAAATCACTGTACATCTTAAGGGTATTCAGTATTCCGCCCGAGAAATGGAGAGGCGTATAACCGGCCCGGTACGTAATTCACTACAACAGCTACAGGGAATAGAAAATATGGTAAGTACCTCTTCAGAAGGAGAGGCGCTT
>NZ_JBLWFR010000049.1:0-846 GCF_048799745.1 Noviherbaspirillum sp. ST9
CTTACAGCATGTTTCACCTGCTTCAAATGTAATAACAATAAATTAATCTTCCTGCTGGAAAGGGATTAATCGAATAAGAAGCGAATAGAGATGGCGGCTCCGTTAAATAAAGCATGAAGCGACACAGCATACCAGAAACCCAGCTTTATCCTGGTGTACCCAAGCACCAATCCGCCGAAGATCTGGGAGAGCACATATAAAAATCCTATATAGGCCACCGAATGCCAGTTGCTGAAGTTCGAAAGATGGACGAGTCCGAATATGAGAGTGACATAATAGAAAAGAATACCGTAATTCTCTTTCCATTTTCTAAAGACCAGGGTAGTTCTCTGTTTCAGAGTGTATTTCATCGCAATAAAAAAGACAACAGATACCGGAATCGCAATTTGCCACATTACAAAGCTAAAAATTGCGACGATTACGCTGATAAAAATCAGGTAGATGCTGCCTCTGACCTTTCTGAGGGGCAGACGGAAGATCGTTTCTTCAAAAACAGGGGCAAGAAGTACGGGAAAGAAGAAACCGTAAAAAATGCCGTTCAAATCCTCTGCTATATGTTTCCCGGGATCCGGAAGTACATGACAATGTATGAGGTAATCAAGCAGGAAGGCGGTAGATAAACCAACGATAGCGTCGAGTATCAGAAGTCGAAACATTATTTTCAGCTTACCCTGATGCCGCAGGCCGGTACTTCTATAGTCCGGGCTCTTTAAGAAAACTAAAAAACTTCGGAAAGTTTCTTCCCATGAGACTTAAGATGTTGTCCGGAAGCATGAATCATGATTTAGTGGCCTTTGGGAAATAATTTAATTTCATCTGAACGAACAGCCAGCGATGTGATCGTTG
>NZ_JBLWFR010000050.1:0-843 GCF_048799745.1 Noviherbaspirillum sp. ST9
GCTTCGTGCCTTCCATCTTTTGCGGCAACAAATGTCGCTTTAGCAGTGAACTGTACGGATTTGGCTATGTTTCTTAGCCTGGGCTAAAGCCCCGACGATTGGGCAATAGAGCTACTATCATATAGATGCGCTGTTAGTAAACGAATGTTTGATTCTACGAAGTTTAGCAGGTTTGATATTAAAGAACAGGCGGGAAAACTACAAAATCTTTACTTACAAATGAGTTAATTTTTGTGAAAAGTGCGAACTATAAAGCTAATATCCTATTATTCAAACTGGAATGATAAATACGACCGGACTGCATCGCCAGCGGGTATTAATGTCATTAACTACCTGGCAAATGTCATTGCTGGCGATGAAGATTATTCTGTTGAGATCATATCCCCTTCCTGGATCACTTCTGCCGGGAAAACCAAATTGATTAAGAAGCAGAAGGTAACTATAGATAGAATAAGGATTACATATACTCCCTCTTGTGTCGGTTCTGGAAAGCTTATTCGCTTTGTAAATAAAGTTATATCGCGGATGTGGCTTATCGCATATTTAATCAAGAATATCAAAAGTCGTGAACCTATAATCGTATATCATGAACCATCCTTGATTTTTCCGATAAGGTTATTAAGATTTCTTAAACATCCGTATATCATCATGCTTACAGAGGAACTCTATTCAACCATTCCTAAGTTTAGTGGAATCGGCGTGGGTAAAGAGATTAATTATCTGCACAAGTCTGACGCTTTTATTTTCCCGACGATATTATTAAATGATGCCGTTAATTTACAAAACAAGCTTTATCTGATTCTGCATGGGATGTATAACGTCGAGAAAGACCGAAAAACTAAA
>NZ_JBLWFR010000051.1:0-840 GCF_048799745.1 Noviherbaspirillum sp. ST9
AAAAATCCAAATACAGCCATTAATGACATTGAAGCGCCAATCAGAATTCTTTTTAAGTGCTTTTTCATAGTCCAACTTTTTAGTTGATGTAATATACTGTTTTCTCGTTTCAAGGCAAACAGTCTTCCTGGCCATTTTTTATATCAGTTATTTGCTGAACGCCTAATCCGATCGGCGATTGCTTCTTGTAAAGCAAACCGGCGACAGCCGTCAACGTTTAAAAAAGCAGCGCTATTTTATCACTAATTTCTTTAATGTTATGGGTATTTAGAATCAGCTTTCCGCTGGTATCGATCAACATATAAGTCGGAAGGGTTTGCACGTTAAACATCAGGGCATACCTGCTGTCCATCCCTTTCAAATCCGAAAGATGCCACCAACTTGTCTTATCCATTCTGATCGCCTTCTTCCAACTTGCCATATCACGGTCGAGTGATACACCTACAACAGCGAGTTTTTGCTTTTTATATTTAGCATACAGCTCCTGCAACGCAGGGTTATTGGTCCGGCAGGGCACGCACCAACTGGCCCAAAAATCGATCAGTACATATTTGTTGAGCGATCTGATCATTTTCAGGTCTACCATATTCTTTCCGGTAGTGTCTGGCAGGATAATGTCAGGCATTATTGTGCCGGCAATAGACAACTTATGACCGGCAATGAGTTTAGTGACTTTAATAAATAAAGGATTATCAAAATACTTCTTCGATAGAGGCGGCATTTGCTTTTCAGCCTGCTCGTAACTTACTAAATTACCGAGGAAATTTTCAAGTATACCCAGAGTCTGATAAGAAGCAGGGTGATGATGTATAAAACTATTGATGTGTACGCGCCTGAGCT
>NZ_JBLWFR010000052.1:0-833 GCF_048799745.1 Noviherbaspirillum sp. ST9
ATGAAGAATGCAGGATAGCTGCCTGCAAGGATCCCCGTGAACAGGATGAAGCCGATAAACGAAATCCAAAAGAGGGACCATTCAAAAGGGACAGACAGCCTTGTTCCAATGATGGAGTTGAATGTCGGCAGACTTACCTGTACCAGGGCGAGAGCAATGAACCCTGCGAAAAATGCGATCAGGATAGACTCCAGAAGGAATTGAGAAATAATATATGAGGAGGGAGCCCCTGATACCTTTCTGATACCAACCTCCCGAGCTCTTTTCTCACTTCCTGCAGTACTAAGATTCATGAAATTTATGCAAGCTATTAAAAGTATGAACGCCGCTATAACTCCGAAAAGTCTGATAGTTTCTATGCGTCCTCCTATTGCTTTGCCGTTTTCGAATCGCGCCCAGAGTCGCCATTTTGCAGAAGGGAAGAGAAACGCTTCATTATCGTCGGGGTCTTTTGTGTGCCTTCTATAGATGTCCTTTATCTTTGCATTTAGCACTTTGGCTGAAGCATTGGGACGCAGTTCGATGAAAGTCTGGAAATTGTAATTCCACCAGGTGGGCCGCTCCTTGCCTTCTTTTTCCTGGTACTTCCAGGGTAACAAATACTCAAACCCAAATTGCGTGTTTGGTGGAAGGTCTTTCAAAACTCCCGTCACCTGAAAATTATCCTCATTATCGATCCTGATTATTTTATTGATCGGGTCCTCGTTTCCGAAAATTCTTTTTGCCGCCGATTCTGTAATAACTATAGAGTTGTTGCCTTTTAGCGCCGTAGCTGCATCCCCCGCAACCAGCGGAAAACTAAACATTTTCAGAAAAGCAGCATCAGTGATAGT
>NZ_JBLWFR010000053.1:0-831 GCF_048799745.1 Noviherbaspirillum sp. ST9
TGTAAGCTCCGTCATAACTGCCCTTTATCGTATAAGAACCATCCGTGTTCTTCTTAAAGAAAATCACTTTCCTCAAATCGTTAGCTACATAAGAATTGTAAAGCAGCGTATCCACCCTGCACCTCGAAGTCCCCAGGAGATTAGACAGATCGTATGATCTGGACGCCAAAATCACCTCATCGTTAAACCTCGCAATGGGCGTTGTTGCCGTTTTACTTAAAGAGTTATAATCCATCAGGGCGTTATTAACAGAAAGGCACGAATCAGCATACAGAGAGGCATTTTCATATTCTCCCATGTTCAGATAGATACGGGCAAGCAAACCATAAACAGCCGCCCCCGAAGGCCTGTTCTTAGGAGCAGACGTTACAGGCAACAGTGACCCTGCAAGCTTAAGATCAGAAATAATCTGAGCATAGGTATCCCCTATACTTGCCCTGAAAGAAGCTGCATCGGGATCTGAATCAAGACGCAAAGGAATTCCCGGCGAGGATAACACCTCCTCAGAGTAAGGTTTGGCAAACACCTGGGCAAGCTCGTAAAACAGGAATGACCTAAAAAACAAGGCACTTCCCCTGATCACCTTCTTTTCATCCTCCGCCAGCCCTTTCGCTTTGTCATTCAGCGCATCCAGCACCACATTGGCATAAAATATTGCCCGGTACGGATTAGACCAGTCCCCTATCCGCTCACCCTGGTCAGCCCATATATAATTATTCCTGGTGTTAACGTTCGAAATGGAATTGTAGCTACTCTCCGTAAGGTAATACGTATCGGCAGATTCTTCCCCAGCCATTGGCGTCGACTGGTTCATTATGGCGTAATTATCCA